>NZ_FVZN01000008.1 GCF_900168685.1 Solibacillus isronensis
AAGGTGCAAGCACCAATAAAATTTCCGCTCGACTTGCATGTATTAGGCACGCCGCCAGCGTTCGTCCTGAGCCAGGATCAAACTCTCCATAAAAGTAGTTTGAAAGCTCATTTGCTTTGCTAGCGATCCAACTTCGTTAGAAGTTGGAATCTATTGTTTGCTTCATTTAAGAAGCTTGTTTTCATTAACGTTGCTTGTTCAGTTTTCAAGGTTCATTGCGTCGTTTAAGTGACAACTTTTATATCTTATCATTCTTCGAATGTTATGTCAACATTTATTTTAAAATGTTTTTCCGATATTCGTTGTCGTCGTTGCGACTTATAATAATATATCACGATATTATTCACTTAGCAATAGTTTTTATTATTTTTATTTAAATAATATTAGCAACGTTACACACATCATACCGGGAATGCCTAAGATTGCTATTGTAAGGACTGAAAAGAAATTGATTGGCACATAAAAAAGAAGCCCTGCTGCCCCGATCATTAAGTTCCCTAAAAACAGTACAACGATAACAACTGCAATTTTAAACCAGAACCAGGCAAAGTACTCCCACACTTTACCCCTTGCGTTTTTGTTTAATAAAAAAAGAAACAAGACAACAAAACAGACCATAGCTAAAACTATGTATTGCATAGCACCATCCTTTTTTATTTAGTGGTAACATATGCAACTGCTTCGCTTCTTATTTCTAAAAGATTATTTAATTAGTACACGACGTACACGTGCTTCTTTATATAAGTAATAATGTATGCTTTCGGCTCTTTTTCGTTCAGCAATTACATTTAAGTTATAGTCGTCGGTCAATTCTTCAATTACCTTCGCACTTTGTAAAGCTTCTTTTGTCTCTTTAATAGAAGAAACTAGTTTCTCATCAAATTCTTTTTTGAGTTTCCCTTTCCGAGAAAATAACATGGGGCTTCCTCCTATATTACAACTCGCGTCGACCTTCCAGCGCTTTTGATAATGTTACTTCATCCGCATATTCTAAATCTCCGCCAACAGGTAATCCGTGTGCGATACGTGTAGTGCGAATTCCTGATGGTTTAACAAGGCGGGAAATATACATTGCTGTCGCTTCCCCTTCTATTGTCGGGTTCGTCGCTAAAATTAACTCTTGTACACGCTCGTCATGCAAGCGCCCCAATAACGAAGCTACATTAATATCTTCAGGTCCTATACCGTCCATCGGTGATATTGCACCGTGTAATACATGATAAAGACCTTGATAATCACGCATCTTCTCCATAGCTATTACGTCTTTCGGATCCTGTACAACACAAATTGTTGATACATCACGTTGTTTATCTGAACAAATATGACAAGGATCGATATCAGTTATATGACCACATTGAGAGCAATAGAGTAAGTTACGTTTTGCATCAACAAGCGCTTTTGCAAATGTCGATACAGTATCTTCTTTCATTGTTAATACGTGAAATGCCAGTCGAGCAGCTGTTTTTGGACCAATGCCCGGCAGCTTCATGAAACTGTCTATTAATCGAGATATCGGCTCTGGATAATGCATTCTTTTCCCCCTTCTTTAAAAAGGCACATCCCAATATTTGAGATGTGCGCTACGTTCTACTTGATTCAACTTAGAAAGGAAGGTTCATTCCTTGTGTGAATTTGCCCATTGTAGAATTTGTTGTCTCTTCAACTTTTTTCAATGCTTCGTTTGTTGCAATAACGATTAAATCTTGTAGCATTTCGATATCTTCCGGATCTACTACAGATTCATCTAAATTTACTTCAAGCATTTGACGTTGGCCATTCATTACTACTTTCACCATACCGCCACCTGCTGCACCTTCAAATAACTGTGCATTTAAAGCCTCTTGTGCTTCCATCATTTCTTTTTGCATTTTTTGCATTTTTTTCATCATGCCTTGCATATTACCCATACCACGCATCTTATTTCCTCCTTAAAATGTGTATTTATTCTTCGATAACCTCAACAAAGTCTTTTCCAAAACGTTTTTCGGCTTCTGTAATGAGCGGATCTTGCGCTTCCATTACTTGAACATCGTCAAGGAAAGGGGGCTCCTCTATTAAATCCTCCACCGCATTCACTTCATCCGATAGTGATTTTTTTTGATTTAAGCCATTTTCATTTATAAAGTTTTCACGCAAACGAATCCAAGCTGGCTCCGGGATACATAAAAGCTCATATTGAATCCCTATTTCTGAAGCAATCTGCTGTGTAAACAATGAAACAAGTGCATTGTTGTCAGCTACCATTTGACAATGTATATCATACTTGAATTTTATCACAAAAGCACTTGCATTTGCGGCTACAGGCTCTGCATCTGCCAATAAAGCTGCATGTGATTTTTGCAAGCTTGCCAAACCACCCGCCCAAGCAGATTTCACTTTTTGCAGGTCAGATTTTGTTGCAGTCTTTAATACTTCCTGAATACGGCCAGTTGGAGCATTATACTGATTTCCTTGTGGACGTACACGCTGGCGGGCCTGTTCTTTTTGTTGAACAGGTGCTCCCCCTCCACCACTTTGAAGCTGTTGAGACAGTTGCCCTAACCGGCTTTCAAGTGAAGCTACCTTACCTTCAATAGCTGGATCGACTGCTGCCGTCGCTTGTGGTGAAGCTTTATATTGGGCCATTTTTAAAAGGGCCGTTTCTAAATATATTTTCGTATGATGCGAAAAGCGCATTTCTTGCTGGGTCTTCGCCAAAATATCGATAAAACCGTAAAGTGTATTAGCTTCAAACTGTCCTGCTAATGACAAAAACTTTTCTTCAGGTGAAATAAACTCCAATAATTCCTCTAACGTACCATCTGTCTTTAATAGAAGCAGATCCCGGAAGAAAGTAATAAAGTCTTCCGCAAGGCGTAATGGTTCTTTCCCATCCGCAATTAAGTTTTCGACATTGCCTAATACTTGGGCAACATCCTTTTCCTGTAGGGAAATCGCAATATCGTAAAACGCATCCTGGCTTACAGAACCTGTTACAAGAAGCACATCGTCCAATTGAACGTGTTCATTACTAAATGAAACAACCTGATCAAGTAAACTAAGTGCATCACGCATACCTCCTGCTGCAGCTTGAGCAATTGCCTTTAATGCCTGCTCATCATAGCCCATACCGATATCTTCCAATACAACCTTCATACGCTCTACTATATCTATAGAAGAAAGTCGTTTAAAATCAAATCTCTGACAGCGGGAAATAATTGTAGCTGGTAGTTTGTGAGGCTCTGTTGTCGCTAAAATAAACACCGCATGCTCAGGTGGCTCTTCAAGTGTTTTTAATAATGCATTGAATGCGCTCGTAGAAAGCATATGCACCTCATCTATAATGTACACTTTAAAGCGAGCATTAGCCGGGGCAAAACGGACTTTTTCGATAATATCGCGCATTTCTTCCACTCTTGAATTGGAAGCAGCATCAAATTCTATTACATCCGTATGTGAACCTTCAGTAATACTTAAACATGTAGGGCATTCATTGCATGGCTCACTTGCCGGGGCATTTTCACAGTTCAATGCTTTTGCGAATATTTTTGCAGTACTCGTTTTCCCTGTTCCTCGAGGACCGGAAAATAAATAGGCATGTGTTGTCTTGCTTGCGAGGAGAGCATTTTGAAGGGTCCTCTTTACATGTGTCTGACCTGACATTTCTCTGAATGACTGAGGTCTATAAACACGATAAAACGCTTGATATGTCAACCTTTCCCCTCTCCCTTCCATTTAAAAATACATACATTCAGTATAGCATAAAGTATGTACAAACTCTTTTGAAATGAGATGAATAAATTATGCCTCGGCGTATTTAAGTCCAGTTTTTTCAGACCCACAGGATGCGGGTCAGTCAGCAGTTGTCGCACGATGCGACGTTATTACGCTGACTCTATTCCATTAAAAAATCTCCAGGGACTTATCTTCATTCGGCGGCTTTTTAAATGCCCCGAATGAAGATAAACTCTCTTTTTCATATAAAAAACGCACCCACCAATAAATGATGGATGCGTTTGAAATGGTAATTTAATACCGTGCACCTTTCTTCGACTGCCGCACATAAGCGTTACTCTTGTCGCCAGCTCGGGTTAGGCTCCCCCGCGGCACATAAGTGATACCACTTAATGCTGCTTCCTTCCGGACCTGACATGGTTCATGGGTACTTATTGCGCAGGACCCAACCGTCAACACTACGTGCAAAAGGCAGACCAAACAATACGGACAGCCTCAGAAAAGGAATTCAATCTTGCTAGAGCGGATTGCAAGTTACAGGGCACCGCTACCTCCCCATCTAGCACGGCAAGTATTAGTATACTAAGCAAGCTATCAAATTGCAATGAATTGCTTCAATTAAATTTTCCCAACGCTAGCAGAACTATACTCTAGAATGTCCTTTAAATATTTCACATTATTACTTTCACTTGATAAATTGGACTTTCACTTCACCAAGCGTATTAAATGATGCTGTAAATTTGTCACCAGGCTCTGCTACAACAGCAGCAGATAAAGCCCCAGATAAAATGACTTCCCCAGATTTTAATGTAACGTTGTATTCATGTAATTTATTCGCTAACCAAGCAACACAGAATGCCGGATTCCCTAATACATCCGTCCCTTTTCCTTCATTAATTAATTCATCGTTTTTTATAAGTTCCATATGAATTGCTTTTAAATCAATATCGTTCACATTAACTTTCTTTGACCCTAGTACATATAATCCGCATGATGCATTATCCGCTACTGTATCTACAAGACTTATTTTCCAATCTTTAATTCGGCTATCTACAATTTCAATGGCCGCTATTACATAATCTGTCGCATCTAAAACATCCTCAACTGTAACATTTGGTCCTACTAAATCTTTTTTTAGTACAAAGGCAATTTCACCCTCAATTTTTGGTTGAAACAGTTTACTAAGTGAAACGATGCCTTCATTCGGAACTTCCATTGAGTGAAAAAGGTGCCCATAGTCTGGCTGGTCCACTCCTAGTAAATTTTGCATTGCTAAAGATGTTAAGCCAATTTTTTTCCCTGAAATCACTTCACCCTTGCTTGTAGCTGCTTCAACTCTTTGAATCTGAATGGCATAAGCCTCATCAATTGTCATCATAGGGTTTAATATAGAAAGAGGTTCTGAAACGGATGTATGCTTTTCATAAGCCCTATCTAATAATTCTATAGCTTTTGACATCAATCCCTCTGTCATATTCACTACTCCTTTCATTTAAATTGCTTTTGATGGAACCGCTTTTTCAACTTGCTGCAACCAGTGAATAGAAAAAATCCCCTTTGGCAGACGTCTTTGCCGTTCCATTCGTTGGATTTGACCTGCTGCATCAATTGAAATATATGTTCTTAATTGTTTATTCGGCAGTTCTAAAATTACTTTATAAATACCTGCAGATGGCAACATTGTCTTTTCAATTTGCTGAAATTTATTACCGTCCCAATGCACCTTGGAATTAAAGTGATCTCCTAAGAAGTGTGGGATTTCATGAACAGCGGCCGCAAGTAAACGTTGACGAATCGCACTTGAGCTGATTTTTTCACCATCATAATCAATGCATTCTACTTTCGTAACCGTGATTTCCCCATTGGAATCAGCCACTATTTGCGAGAGTTTAGCTACACCCTTCACACCGTAGGAAAAATCAAATCCTGCTACTGCATGGACAACATCAAGTTTCATTAAATAATCTTCTACAAATTGACTAGATGTGAGCGCAGCAAACGCCAATGTAAAATCCACCAGATAAAATAAATCAACACCAAGCTGTTTAAGCCGTTTTTCTTTTTCACAAGGAGTTGATAAGTGCGGTACTATGCTTTGCCCCTTAGATAAAACATTGATAGGATGTGGACGAAAACTCATTACTGCTAATGGTAGTCCGCGCTTATTCGCTTCTTCACGAGCTGTCTTTATCACTTGCTGATGTCCAAGGTGGATCCCATCAAAATAACCGAGTGCCATTACGCAAGAAGTTGCCTGTTTTTGAATCAAGTGCAAATTTTGACTATTAATAAAATGCGTCTTCATCCAACAACCTACCTTTCTACAATCTAAGTTTATTTTTAATAGATTAAGCCTCTACTAATGTACTTAAATTACGATATTTACCTGCAAAGTATAGCAATGGATCGCCATCTGTAATCGTAATATCATTTACCTTACCGATAAATAATGTATGATCACCTTCAATATACTCAGCTGATACCTCGCACGAAACTTGTGCTAATGCTCCTGGAATAACAGGAACATCTGCTAAACGTTCAAATGAAACTTGCTGGTCTTTAATTTGCCCAGCAAAGATTTTTGAAATATCTTCTTGATTTTCTGCCAAAATGTTAACAGAAAATTTCTTTGAATCTTGAATCTTAGCAAGCATACGTGCATTTTCCTTAATTGAAATAACAACTAATTTCGGTGTAAGTGAGACAGACATGAAAGCATTAGCTGTCATACCATGTGGCTCACCCTCTGTTTCCGTTAGAATTACTGTAACACCTGTCGCAAACTTCCCCATTGCATCTCTAAATAAACGATCATCCATTTTATAACCTCCTCATTTAAATTTAAGATTGTATATTTGAATATAATTTCCAACTTCTAATTAAGCTTTCTGTAACTCTGCTGCAACTTCCAAAATCATATCTTCCTGTCCACCTACAGCTTTCCGTCTACCGATTTCCATTAAAATATCCCGTGAATCAACACCGAACTTTTCAGCTGCTTTTTGGGCATGTAATAAGAAACTTGAATACACTCCAGCATAACCAAGTACAAGACTGCCTCTCGTAATCTCTTGTGGTTGCGGTAAAATAGGCGCAATGATTTCCTCTGCAACATCCATTATTTTATAAAGATCCACCCCAGTTTGAATGGCCATTTTATCTAGTACGCTAACAAAAACTTCTGTTTGCGTATTACCGGCACCCGCACCTAAGCAACGAATGCTACCATCTATACGTTCAGCACCGGCTTCAATTGCTGCCAATGAATTTGCAACAGCTAAAGATAAATTATTATGCGCGTGGAATCCTATCGGGACAGCAATTTCCTGTTTTAACGCCTGTACGCGATCCATTACTTGATTTGGTAATAAAGCACCCGCAGAATCTACAATATATATGACATCTGCTCCGCCATTTACCATAATTTTTGCCTGTTCTACAATTTCCCTTGACTCTGCCATATGCGACATCATTAAAAACCCCACTGTTTCCAAGCCTAACTCTTTCGCATAAGCAAGATGTTTTAAAGATACATCCGCCTCTGTGACATGTGTTGCTACACGTACCATCGAAACACCTAAATCGGCTGCTCGCTTAATATCCGGCTTCGTTGCAATACCAGGTAATGATAACACCGCAATTTTTGCATGCTTTGCTGTTTCTACTGCCGCTTCAATTAATTTGAATTCATCTTTTAAAGAGCGGCCATATTGAATCGTTGAGCCACCTAATCCATCACCATGTGCAACTTCGATATAAGGTATATTTGCTGCATCTAAACCAGCAACTGCAGCACGCACCTGGGCTTCTGTGAATTGGTGACGCATCGCATGACTGCCATCTCGTAAAGCGACCTCTGTTAGTATGACATCTCGTTTCATCAGTAATCCCTCCCGTTATAATAATGCTTTTGACTTCGCCCATTCCTCGGCAATTTTAATCGATGCCGCTGTAATAATATCTAAGTTTCCAGCAAAAGCAGGTAGGTAGTCTGCAGCACCCGCAACTTCTAAAAATACTGAAATTCGATTCCCCTCCACAAATGGTCGAGACTTAAGACGATAGCCGGGAACATACTGCTGAACGGCTTGTTCCGCTTGAACTAGCGCTTCATAAAGAGTATCTTCCTCTACAGGTCGATCCACTAATAAATGAATGGTGTCATTCATCATAATCGGCGGTTCCGCAGGGTTTAAAATCAGAACGGTTCTTCCTTTCTTAGCACCACCTACAAGCTCGATTGCCCGCGAAGTTGTCGCTATAAATTCATCGATGTTTGCACGAGTTGCAGGACCCGCACTTTTACTTGCAATAGTTGCCACGATTTCGGCATACTCGACATTATATAATTTGGAAACTGCATGAATAATCGGTATTGTCGCTTGCCCTCCACATGTCACCATATTTACATTGTCTGCATTTGGATGAGCATGAAGGTTAACAGTAGGAACAATTAGCGGACCAATTGCTGCAGGAGTTAAGTCAATGGCACGGATGTTACGTGCCCGTAATTGTTCAGCATGCTTTATATGTGTATAGGCGCTTGTCGCATCGAATACAGCATCAACTTTCACACCGGCATCCAAAAATCCATCTAGCCCTGTGTGAAAGGTTTGAAATCCAGCTTCATGCGCTTTGCGTAAACCATCTGATTCTGGATCAATACCAATTACTGCTACTAATTCTAAGTTGGATGAACGCATTATTTTTTTCATTAAATCCGTACCGATATTGCCTGAGCCTAAAATAGCAACTTTTAAATTTGACATTCATTAATCCTCCTTTTGTCAAAACTAGTAAGACATTTCATTTGTAAACGCTCTCAAATTTAAGTTGAAAGTAGCATTTACCTGTCTTTTAATAGATGATATTATTTTAAATATTCAAAAATTTGAAACGGAAACAATTCTGGAAAATTAGTTTCCACACTTTACAGGTTAAAACTTTCAATTCATAAATCCCCTAGGTCAAAAAACTCAACGTTTAGAACTTCACAAATAAATGATAGCATAGTGAAAAGAAAGAATATCCACACATTAAATAGCTAATTCTGATTTTTTTTAGCGTAAATCGTTTAAAAAACTTAATTAAGCCAGGGGGATCATTATGAATTTAAAGCAAAAAAATTTAAATGACGTATTTCATTTACCTAAAGATGAGGCTTTAACAGCATTTTATGATCGAATGATAACAATTCCAACTACTGCAAGAACAGCATTAAAAAAAGAACTACTTTCAATTATAGGAGAAGATCGCTCGAAAGGCGTTTTTGTTCGATATGGTTGGCATTGTGGTGTTAGCGATGCTAGAAAAGCAAAGTTATACCACTACAAGGATGAGCTGGAACTGATTTTAGGCGGTACAAAATTTCATATGTTGCACGGCTATGTTGATCGAGTAAGCGTATCTGACATTCATTATGATGAGAAGAATTATTTGAAAAAAATAGACGTTATTTGGGAGAATTCTTTTGAGGCCGATGAGTTTTTGGCAGATGGGGACTTAAGTGATCGTCCAATTTGCCATACACTATGTGGTTATGCAAGTGGCTATTTATCCACGGTATTAGAAAAGACCATTCTTGTAAAAGAGGTGGAGTGTCGTGCAATGGGGTATGAGCAATGTAAAGTAATTTGCATGCCTCTCGAAGAATGGGGTCATCAAGAACACGAATACAGCTATTACCAGTCAACTAGCATAATTCAAGAGCTAGACGAAATAACAGCAAAACTGAAAATAGAGCGTGATTATTTAAAACAAGCAAATGAAGTTCAACGAAAATTAACCCATGCACTTTTATCAAAGCAAGGGCTCCAAAAAATCGTCAATCTATTAAATGAATCAACCGGTTTACCAATATTCATTGAAAACGAGACGAATGAAGTGATTATAAAATCAGCAGATGTCATGATCGATTTTGATTTGGAAAAAATTGATATTGATACTACTGAATTTATAACTATTACACCTGAACTAGGAATACTTAGAACCCCTATTTATTTTGAAGAGCAAATTAAAGGTTATTGTTCATTTATATATCAGACGGGGAAAAAACCAACGGAATTAGAATACATGATTATCGACAAAACTGCTTTAACAGCATCTGTCATTTTACTAAATGAAAATATTAAAATTGGTACGGAACAGAATATAAAGCGAAGTTTTTTAAGCGATGTATTGGATGGTAAATTAGAGCAAGATGAAATTTATAAAATTGCTCATTACCTCAATTTTCCGCCTACTGAATCGTATTGGTTGCTTACATTAGAAAGAACATTAAATCATTCTAATATTAGTGATGAAATAGAAGTAAACGAAGAGTTGATCAGACAAATTATCCTATTTTTAAATGAAAGAAATATTAATGCCCTTGTCTCGCAAAAGACCGATAAACTCATTATCTTAATTGAATATCCAACATTTAAAAGGTTAAATACAGTGCCCCACACATTTATAAACCAGTTACTAAAATACTGCTTACGTCGTTTTAAAAGTTACGAATTTTATATAGGAGCAAGTACGGTTATAGAAGATTTGAGCCAAATCAATATTTTATATAACGAGACATTGGCAGCGTTAAAGGCAAAAAACCCAGAAAAGCATATTTGTTTCTATGAAGATCTGGAAATTGAAGGCGTACTTTTCCAAATTAAAGACGAGGTTCTAATCGATCGCTTTGTAATGCAACAATTAGGTAAATTATTGGAGATAGACAAAGATTACGATTTAACAAAAACGATTTATACCTATATTGAGAATGGCATTAATATCAATAAAACCGCGAAAGCTCTTTCCATGTCTATTAGTGGATTAAGGTACCGCTTATCTAAAATCAGCGAAATTTTAAATATTGGCTTAGATGATACAAAGCGCCTTTTCTCTGTCTATATGGCATTAAAAGTATTAAAAGTTAAAAACCAAATTATATTTTAAAGTCCCCCTTACCATTAATTTAAAAGTTCTTAAAGCCTTAGAAAGTAGCATTTTTTACTTTCTAAGGCTTTGTTTTAAAAATCAGTAAAGAATATTAACAGCATGAATAGAGCGTTAAATAACTATTATTACTCATCCCCCCAACCTCAATAAAACGTATTTAGTCAAAATATTCTAAAAAAAGGCGTTTTTCCGTATTTTAAATAGCTATCTCAATAAATTCAGATAATTATAATAATAGATAACCAGTACGACAAGATGCTGTGATAACGCTTACAAATCAAAAAGGAGGATTTATATGACAATTAATTCTTTGGCACTTCTTGAAAAGACATTGAATCGTGAAGAACTACTCCAAAAGGCAAAAGAAGTAGGTGAGTTAGCAGAGAAATATGCAGATCAAACTGATTTTGATAGAAAATTACCGGATGAAGTCATGGAAAAGGTAAAAGAAGCCGGCTTCCACAAGTTACTTAGACCAAAAGCATATGGTGGGCAAGATTTAGACTACTATACATTTGGGGATATTATCCGAACTGTAGCGAACTATAATGTTTCAGCAGCATGGTTAACATACTTTGCTATTATTCATGAAACTTGGCCAGCTTTTTTAGACAAACAAGGTCGGGAAGAGCTATTCGGCACTGGGGAATTAATGGCCGATGTTTTTGCTCCGATTGGTAAGGTCATAAATGATGGTGAAGGATATCGTATATCAGGAACATGGAACTTCTGCAGCGGCATTCCTTACTGCGACTGGGTTGCACTAGGCGCTATTCATCAATTGCACGATGGGACAGAACCAGAATTTGGCCTGTTTATTGTCCATAAAAAAGATTTTGAAATTGTTGAAAACTGGGATTCCCTAGGTTTACGGGGAACAGGCAGTAACGCTGTAAAGTTAGATAATGTCTACGTTCCAGCAAATTATGTTTTTCCGGTAACTCGAGTAGTGAATGGGGCAACTGCACCGGACGGTAATTACGAACCGGATTACCAAATTTTCAATGTTCCCTATCTTGCATTCTTCTTAGCTGGTTTCTCACATGTAGCAATTGGTGGTGTGGAACGCTTAATACGAAACTTTAAAGAAAAAACAGAACATCGTGTTCGTATTTTCAACAATAATACAAATGAAAAAAATGCAGGTACGGCACAGCGGACACTTGCAGAATTAAATATACAACTAACTGCTTTAAAAGCTTTAGCAAAAGATTATGCAGATCGCTTACACCGTTACCAGGATGAAGGTATCCGCGTTTTAGATGAGGAAGAACGTGAACAGTTATTTGCAATTCGCGGCTATATTGCAAAAACTTCTGCAGAAATGGCCACTCGTATTTTAATCACGCTTGGTGGTAACTCAGTCTACAAGAGTGATGGAACAGAAAGATTTGTTCGAGATATTCTTACCGTTGCTGCTCACCCAACACATCAATACGAAGATGCAATGGCCGGATACGGAAGCGCAATTCTTGGATTCAAAGGACATCCGACTTGGTAAATTCAAAACTATGAATTTTACTATAAAAAAATAAACTTATGAAAAGTGGAGGATTTTAATATGACAAAAGAGCCTATGTTTGACGTTGCACAACTTGCACACTTTGAAATTTACAGCCCTAAATTAGAGGAATCAGTAGAATTCTTCAAAAATATTCTTGGTATGGATGAAGTAGGTCGTCGAGGTAACTCAGTTTATATGCGTGCTTACGAGGATCATTACCATAACACGTTAATCATTACAGAAAATGATGAAGCTGGTTTAGGTCATATTGCTTTAAGAGCTACTTCTGCTCAAGCATTAGAGCGCCGTGTAGCTGAAATCGAAAAAACTGGATATGGGATTGGTTGGATTGAAGGAGATGTCGGTCACGGTCGTGCATACCAATTTACAACTCCAGACGGTCATAAAATTGAGCTTCTATGGGATGTTGAGTATTATGAAGCCCCTGAAGACCAAAAAACACCATTATTAAATCGCCCGCAAAAACGTCCAAATCGCGGTGTGCCGGTTCGTCGCTTAGACCATATCAACTTATTAGCAAGCGATACTGACAAAAACGTTGAGTTCTTAAAAGAGGTGCTTGGTTTTAACTTACGTGAACGCATCGTAGCGGACGACGATTCTTCCATAGCTGCATGGTTAAGTGTAAGTAATTTAGTACATGACATTGCAATTATGGGCGATGCATTAGGTGAATCAGGTCGCCTGCACCATATTTGCTATTGGTACGGATTCCCTCAGCATTTATCAGATGTTGCAGACCTATTAATTGAAGCTGGCTATAATATTGAAGCTGGTCCAGGTAAGCATGGCGTAACTCAAGCTGCATTCTTGTATGTAATGGAACCAGGTGGAAACCGTGTAGAATTATTCGGTGACCCAGGCTATCAAATTTTTGATCCTTCTTGGAGAACTGTGGAATGGAAAGGTAAAGATTTAGAAAAATCTATTATTTGGCATGGTTCTACCTTACCGCAGGAATTCTTCCAATATGGTACTCCTATTAAATCTGGAGAACTTGTTAAACCTTAGAAATATAACTTATTAGAAAGATGGAACTTGTTTTCTTCTTTCTAATTAATTTTCAATACAATTAACAAAAAAGGAGTGGCTGAATTGAACATTAGTTCAAACTATTTAAATATCAATGGTGTTAACACACACTATCATGAAGAAGGTACTGGAAGAGAAACAATCATTTTAATACATGGATCAGGACCTGGTGTGTCTGCACTTGCAAACTGGCGTTTAGTTATCCCACGTCTTAGTGAATCGTATAGAGTTTTAGCGCCGGATGTTATCGGTTTTGGTGAAACAGATAAATTAGCAGACCATAATTACAATATTGAGCTATGGGTGGAGCACTTAATTGGCTTTATTGAAAAGGTTGCTGATGAACCCGTTTATTTAGTTGGTAATTCATTTGGTGGTGCATTGTCTCTTCATATCGCATATCGCAGACCAGATTTAGTAAAAAAATTAATCTTAATGGGTAGTGTTGGCACAAAGCATCCAATTTCTGATGGTCTAGACCGTGTGTGGGGCTATGAACCAAGTTTAGAAACAATGAAAGAGCTTATTAAATTGTTCTCGTACGATCAAGCAGCTGCAAATAATGAAGAACTTGTTCGCATGCGCTATGAAGCGAGCATGCGCCCTGATGTAAGAGATGCGTTCTCGGCAATGTTCCCGGAACCGCGTCAAAAAATGTTAGATGAAATGGCTTTAGAAGATGAGCAGATTAAGCAAATTGAGATTGAAACATTAATTTTCCATGGCCTGAATGACCAAGTGATTCCAATCGAAGATACAAGCTATCGATTAATTCAATTACTCCCCCACGCACAACTACATGTATTTAATGAATGTGGGCACTGGACTCAAATCGAAAAAACAGAACCATTCATTGAAAATATTTTAAGCTTTTTAAAAAATTCATCGAATAAAGTTTATGCCTCAAAAAAATAAATCAATAGTAAAACGAGACATCCTCTATAAATTTGGATATCTCGTTTTCTCTATTTAATCAGCTTATAATTTTCCCGAAAAAATTATTGACGTAAATCTCATTCCATGGTAAATTAATCTTTGTCGAAAAGACATCTTATATTTTGGAGGTATACCCAAGTCTGGCTGAAGGGATCGGTCTTGAAAACCGACAGGCGGGTAACACCGCGCGGGGGTTCGAATCCCTCTACCTCCTCCATTTTTGAACTTTCATCCGCTACATTAGTTGAGCGGTTTTTTTATATGTAAATTCACTTTAAAGTACTATTTCTATTCGTTAGAAATAGTACTTTTTTGTATTTATAGATAACTTTCTTGTACAATTAAGTACTATGTCACGTTTGTAAAGGACGGTATATCAAAATTGGAATCGACTCAGTCAAATATAAAAAAAACTAAACTTTTCTTATTTATGCTACTCGTCGGCTTATTGACGGCTATTGGTGGCGAAATTAAAATAATTCCTTTTGAAGAAGGACCTTTTCGGTTCGGTTTAGGAAGCATTATTTTCTTTTTCGCTTTACTGATTCGTCCATTACCGATTTTCTCTACTGGGTTATTGACTGCACTAATCGTTATTGTCGGTCGTTCAATCCTTGATATTTTTATTTATGGTCAAAGCTTCATTACTCAAATTATTGAACATTTGCCGGCAGGCGCTTTTTATATAGTCTTTGCACTATGTTTCAAACTAATCCCGCTGGACGAGTTAAAAAAACAACCGCTTACGCTAGGTTTATTGGCAACAGCATTTGAAGTATTATCGAACACGATCGAACATGTATTAACGGACATTCTTCTTGTTTCCGATCAGGAAACGTTTACTTCTTTTTTACTGTTCATCCTCGTGGGATTATTACGCAGCTATTTTGTTGTAGGCATTTACAGCATGATTACGATGTCGGAACAGAAGAAACAGCTAAAACAGCTCATGACGATTCACTCGGAGCTATATGTAGAAGCGTTGTATCTTCAAAAAACGATGACCCAAATCGAGCAGCTTACAGCAAACAGTTACCAGCTTTACAAAAAGCTAAAAACAAATGAAGCGCAGCTAGCTTCTGATGCTTTACATATTGCCCAGGAAATTCATGAAGTTAAAAAGGATAATGAACGTATTCATGCCGGGCTTTCCAAAATTACGACGAGAAATTACCCGTCAGACTTTCCATTGTCTGATTTACTAAGTTTTATTGTGGAAGCAAATGAAAATTATGCCGCCTATCTAAATAAATCGATTTCCTTTACACTGATTTGCCCGGATAATTTTCAAACAAAGAATCATATTGCGCTATTTGCGATTTTAAATAATTTAATGGCTAACGCTGTGGAGGCAATTGAAGAAAGCGGATTTATTACATTGAATGTTGTAGTCGAGCAGGATACGACTTCTTTTATTGTAGAAGATAATGGGGTTGGTATTGATTCGGAACTTATACCGATCATTTTTGATCCAGGCTATACATCCAAATTTAATGAACAGGGCCAAGGTTCTACAGGAATCGGTCTTTCCCATACAAAAACAATCGTTGAAAATCTTGAAGGAAATATTCACGTAACAAGTAATACGTCGACTTGTTTTGTTGTGCAAATTCCTACAAAAAATATTCAAAAGGAGAATTACTAATGCGCTATTTTATAGTAGATGATGATCGGGCAAGCCGAGTAATGCTCAGTAATATTATTAATGACTGTGAACTCGGAGCTGTTATTGGTGAAGCAAAAAACGGTCTGGATGCCATTCCCCAAATTTTAATGATGCAGCCGGAGTTTGTATTAATTGATTTACTGATGCCGAAGTTAGATGGAATTGAAACAATTGAGCGCCTTCAACAAAATGGATTTAAAGGACAGTTTGTTATGATATCACAAGTTGTTAATAAAGAAATGGTCGCTGAAGGCTATTCAAAGGGTATTGAATTTTTCATTCATAAGCCTATTAACAAAGTTGAAGTACAAATGGTATTAAAAAAGACAACTGAGCAATACTTATTAAGAAATTCTTTGCAAGTTATTCGTCAGTCCCTGACAAACTTTGATATTACAGATGTGACGCATACAAAAAAGACAGCACGAGAACATATCCAATCCATCTTAAACGATATGGGAATTGTTGCTGAAGTCGGCAGTGAAGATATCATCAAAATTATAGAACAGCTATTAATCGAAAAGCATAAAATTGCACCGCTTCCCCCATTAAAGGAAGTGTATGAACGTGTTGCTATGTTGACGAAAAATACGCCGGATGAAATTGTAAAAGAAAGTAAAGCAATTGAACAACGTGTACGCCGAACTATATTAGCTGCAATGATTAACCTGGCGAATTTAGGCATTGTTGATTATACAAACTCGGAATTTGAGTATTATACCCCACGCTATTTTGACTTGACAGATATTCGCTACTTAATGAATCAAATAGAGAAAAATGAGCAACGTAAAGCAAAAGTAAACATAAAAAAATTCATCCAAGTTTTATATTCAGAAATTATTAGTAAAGTTGATTAGTCGGATTTTGTCGGATTTTGTATGTATCTAATAAAATTAGTTTTAGGCTAGTCCTGAATCTGATTTTTTAGGAGGAACTATATTTTGAAAAAGTTTAAAATTAGTTTAGCCGCGCAAATTTTAATCGGTCTTGTACTCGGTGTTATCGTAGGAGCTGTGTTCTTTGGTAACGAAACAGCACAATCTTACTTACAGCCACTTGGCGATATTTTCTTAAACCTAATTAAGATGATCGTAGTACCGATTATTATTTCGACACTGATTGTTGGTGTTGCCGGAACTGGTGATATGAAACAATTAGGTCGTCTTGGCGGTAAAACACTTATTTACTTCGAAGTTATTACAACAGTTGCGATTGTTGTTGGTTTATTAGCAGCTAACCTATTCCAACCAGGTGCTGGTATTGATATGAATGCATTAGAGAAATCTGATATTTCTTCTTATGTAGAAACAACGGAAGCTGAAGAAGACAAAAGCAAAATCCAAATTATTGTAGACATCGTTCCTAAAAACATTGTAAATGCAATGGCAGAAGGCGATATGCTAGCAATTATTTTCTTCTCTGTAATTTTCGGTTTAGGTGTAGCAGCAATTGGTGATCGCGGAAAACCAGTGCTCGCATTCTTCCAAGGTACTGCAGACGCCATGTTCTGGGTCACAAACTTAGTAATGAAATTCGCACCAATTGGGGTATTTGCACTTATAGGTGTAACCGTTTCCAAATTTGGTGTAGAGTCCCTTATACCATTAGGAAAACTGGCGATTTTAGTATATGCAACAATGATTTTCTTCGTAATTGTTGTTTTAGGTCTTACTGCCCGTATTTTCGGTATTAATATCTTTAAATTAATTCGTATGATTAAAGACGAGCTATTACTGGCTTACACTACTTCTTCATCAGAGACAGTATTACCTCGTATTATGTTAAAAACAGAAAAAATGGGTGCACCGAAAGATATCGTATCATTCGTAATCCCAACAGGTTATTCATTCAACTTAGACGGTTCTACTCTTTACCAGGCGATTGCAGCAATCTTCATTGCGCAAATGTACGGTATTGATCTTTCAATTATAGAACAGATTACATTAATGCTTGTATTAATGGTAACATCTAAAGGTATTGCGGGTGTTCCAGGGGTATCTTTCGTAGTACTTCTTGCAACATTAGGTTCTGTAGGTATTCCACTGGAAGGTTTAGCATTCATTGCAGGTATTGACCGTATTTTAGATATGGCTCGTACAGCTGTAAACGTAGTAGGTAACACATTGGCAGCACTTGTTATGGCGAAATGGGAAAAACGTTTCGACGAGAAGCAATTTGCTGAATACCAAGCTGCGAACTTAAAATAAAATTAGAAAATGGCGTAGTGAACGATAACTTCACTACGCCATTTTTTATTTCACTACTTTTGCTAAATAAGCGCGGATTGATGCTTCCCCGTTATGTAATGCCTCATGTGCCCGCTCTTCATCTTTTGCTACCTTTGCTTCTGCAGCCTCAATAATCTGTTCAACATCCTTCTGAGGCATAATAACAACCCCATCACTATCGCCAACTACATAATCACCTGTTTGAACAGCCACATTTCCTACAGATACGGCTATGCCTACTGTCCCGCCACCATGTTTATTACCTGCTGCTACTGTTGTACCTAATGCAAATACCGGAAAATCAATTTCTTTTGCAGCTGCTATATCGCGAATAACCCCATCCACGACAAAACCTTGAACACCGACACCTTGCGCAAGCTGCATAACAAAATCCCCAGCTACAGCACGATTCGTATTGCCTTTAGCATCGATGACTAAAATTTCCCCTTTTTCAGCCTGGCTTATTGCTTCAAGTACCGCACCATTTTCCCCGTCCGGCAGGCGTACCGTCCTCGCTTGTCCGGCAATCTTAAAGTGTTCGGCAAGCGGTTTAATTGCCGATGCTACATTCGTATGTCCCCCTGTTGCATCGGAAATCGCTGTCGTTGGCAATGCCCGTAAGCGATCTACCACCGATAAAGTCATATTCCCATCCCCTTTTCGCTATAATGTTACAAATCGTAAAAATTTGTAATTACTTTAAGCATAAACGATACAACTTTTTCTTTGCAATATTTTTTAAAATCGTTACAAATATACTTATATTGGGAATACTACTACTACAGGAAAGGAGGGAACTATATTGAACAACCCGCTCATTGAAACGGTAATAGATGAAAGTGGGAAGACAACGTATAAGATGAAGACCTTCGATATACAAGTTACTGCCCGGCTGACAGGCGGTCTTGCCCCTACAATCACGTATATGTATCAAGATAAAGATGTTACGGATGATATACGTGCGATTCGCTTTCATTTTGAAAACCCGGCATCATATATAGATAACTACGCTTCTTTTCAGAGGATGCTTTATGAAAGAGAACAGGGCGCAGTGAACGAGCTTTACGAATCCATCAGTATGAAACCTAAAAATATGACGACAAGTAAACAAGTAGTATGGAGCTTCTTCGTCTTTTTGCTCATCATGGCACCTATTTTTCTTATCGTTTGGATGAAATAAAAAAGACTGATTTCCGCTATCCTACGAAAAATCAGTCCTCTTTTTTATTTTCTTAAATGGCTTGTTTGTTCTAGCATATAACCGATACGTGCTACGACATCCTCTACTTGTGCAGGGTTCTTCATTAAATCGTAATCGTTAATATCAATACGCAGTACCGGACATGCATTGAAGTTGTTAATCCAGTCTTCATAGCGTCCATGCATTTCTTCCCAGTACGAATGAGGCGTTTGCTGCTCCATCTCGCGTCCACGTTCCTGTATACGCCCAATTACATCATCAATCGGACCTTCCAAATATACAAGCAAATCAGGATGCGGGAAATACGGTGTCATAACCATTGCATCAAACAGATTTGTATATGTTTCATAATCTGTTGGTGTCATTGTACCTTTGTCAAAATGCATCTTCGCAAAAATACCCGTATCTTCGTAAATAGAACGGTCCTGTATAAAGCCCCCGCCATATTCAAAAATACGCTTCTGTTCTTTAAAACGTTCTGCAAGAAAATATACTTGCAAATGGAAGCTCCACTTTTCAAAATCATCATAGAATTTATCTAAATAAGGGTTTGTATCAACCTTTTCATAGGATGTACGGAAGTTTAAGCTATGTGATAAAGCTTTTGTCATTGTTGACTTTCCGACACCGACTGTTCCTGCAATTGTAATCACTGCATTAGCAGGAATATTGTACTTCTCTCTTAAGTTCATTTCTGATGCAAACTCCTTTGTTGTAACTTTTCTTCTACTAGTCGTAGTACGTATTTTAAATCTTCTTCATTTTTCACAAAATCAAGCTCATCTCCATTTAATGAGATGACAGGAATTTCTGGATGCATCTTTTCAAAATGTCCGATAAATTGATGATAATCGCTTGAAAGTTGTTCCATATAATCACGGGAAATATTCTTTTCCATTTCACGACCGCGCATTGCGATTCGTTTCATTAATGTATCTAAGCTTGCATGTAAATAAATGACCATATTTGGCTTTGGCATATCAGCAGTTAAAATTCGGTAGATCGACTCGTACTTTTCATACTCGGTAGGCTTTAAAGTACGCTTTGCAAAGATCAAATTTTTAAATATATGATAATCAGCCACAACTGGCCCTTGTGCTTCAATAATTTCATGGATATCAGATAATTGTTTATAGCGATTGCACAGGAAAAACATTTCCGTTTGGAAGCTCCACTCACTAATATCTTCATAGAACTTACCGAGAAATGGATTTTCATCTACAATCTCTTTTAATAAATGATAGTCAAACGTTTGTGATACGGCCTTAGATAATGAGGTCTTCCCAACACCAATCGGACCTTCTACTGTTATAAATGGCACAGACATTAGAAGTGCTCCTTCTCTTTTTATAGTCAATGCTTTTAATTTTATCACAACGTTCTTTAGACAACAAAGCAAACAATTCTATTTTAACGAATTCATGCATAGCCAATTTCTAGTAATCAAATTGTGCCAGCGCTTGCTCCTGTAATTTAAACAACTTTTCACGCTGTTCATCATAATCATCATTTATTTTTTCTTGCTGGGCAAATACCATTTCCTGAAGAGATTGTTCTTTTTCCATAAAGCTTTGTTCGATTTGTTCATAGTGTTGCTCTGTTTTTTCGGACAGATCCTGTAATGCTTCGAATAACTGATCGTCTAGCTGGCTTTGTGATGCTGCTTCATTATCAATGAGATTTTCGATTGCCTCATCACGCTTTTGTTCCAGCCCGTGACAACTTTCTTCAAACAGCTGTTCCGCTTCATCGAATTGCTGATTATATTTAATCAAGATGTCTGTTAGCTCCTGATGGAAATTATCAACTGCCACTTCCATTTCCTCTGTCAGATCTGATGCTTGTTCAATCTGTGTTAATAGCGCTTTCTGCTGTTCATGGAAAAATTGAAACTTCCTGCGTTCTTCCGCTTGTTTTTGCTCAAGAAGTTCCATCTTATTGACTTGATAGGTTTTCTTTTCCTCTTCATGAGCGATTTTATAGTTTTCCAATATAACTTTCCCCTTATTGGCGAATAACATTTCAATTTTTTCGATTGCTTGCTCGCGATTTTGATTAAGTTTATTTTCTTCATGTTCATGCTGCTGTGCAATGGCTGATTTTTGCTGTTCATACTGCTTTTGCAAAGTCATAGTTACTTGTTGTCCATTTTTCTCAATCGTCAGCAATTTCTGTTCATACTCTTTATCCAGATCAGCCAATGCTTTTTCAAAATACTCATTTACTTCTTCCACGGTCTGAAATGACTTCATCGCTGTACTCCTTCAAACTTTTCTTTCATCATAGCATGAATTATTCTATAGTCGCCCAACTATTCATTAGCATGCTAAACTAGGATTTAAGGAGTGATAGATGAATGCTCGAAAATAAAGATCACCAATATATGCAGGAAGCATTGGAAGAAGCGAAAAAAGCTGCTGCCCTTGGAGAAGTACCGATCGGCGCGGTTATTGTATATAAAGATGAAATTATTGCACGTGCACATAATTTACGTGAAACAACCCAAAATGCACTGACACACGCAGAAAGCATGGCCATTCAAGAAGCTTGCAGCAAAATAGGCAGCTGGCGTTTGGAAGAGACTACTTTGTACGTCACGCTTGAACCTTGCCCGATGTGTGCAGGAGCTATTTTACAGTCGCGCGTACCACGGGTTGTATATGGGGCCCGCGATATAAAGGCGGGATGTGTCGACTCATTATACCGCCTGCTCAATGATCCGCGTTTTAATCATGAATGTACTGTAACGGAAGGGGTTATGGCGGAAGAGTGCGGACAAATTTTAACGGACTTTTTCAAAGCGCTTCGCGACCGTAAAAAAGCAGAGAAATTAGCGAGAAAACAACAATTCGAAAAGTAATGTGTGGGCAATGAACGGATTTTCCATTTTTGATTCGATTCATATAATGTGGCTTATTTTTATTGCCGTTTTTTTAGCTATCTCATTATATTTTTATCATTATTCTTCTAATGAAAAGCAACATCTTTTCCAAAAATCGGTTTTCTGGCTGTTGCTGTTTTTAGAAGTAGCAAAACAGCTTTATTTACTTGTAACAAACCAATATTCATATTGGAGTCCCCCGCTCCATTTATGCGGTTTTGGCATTTTCATTATTGGCTGGCATGCCTATTTCCCAACTCGGACAACAGCTACATTACTATACACGCTTACATTGCCCGGAGCTGCGATTGCACTTTTATTCCCCGGATGGACAATTGATCCGGTTGGCGGCTTTTTGCATTTTCACAGCTTTATCTTTCATGCATTGCTCGTTGTAGTTGTGGCAGCTTTGATTTTTGAAAAGCAGCTGGTGACTGCTTTTACGGATATTTGGCGTTCTGTATTATTTCTACTAGTCACAGTTCCGCCTGTTTATATATACAATGCCCATTTCCATACAAATTTTATGTTTCTAAACCGCCCTGTAAAAGGGACGCCTCTTCAATGGTTATATGATGCATTTGGGGCAACTGGATATTTAGCCAATTTAGCAGGAGTTATCGTTAGTATTTGGATCGTGCTTTATGTACTTCTTGCCATACAAAAACGACGACACATTACCGAATAAATGTGCCGTCGTTTTATTATGTTTTTTTCCATTAATCCATTTTAATAATAATTCGGGAATTATCGCCTGTTGCCAATAAATCAAAGCCTTCATTAATTTCATCAAGCGGAATAATATTTGATAAAAGCTGATCAACCGGTAATTTTCCTGATTTCATCATATGCAAATAATGCGGAATATCTCTTAAAGGCACGCAGCTTCCAATGTAAGAACCTTTTAACGTTTTTTCTTCTGCTGTTAACGTTACATAAGGGAACGAAAATTGATGTTCCGGATGTGGCAGGCCTGTTGTCGTTGTCGTACCACCACGTTTTGTAATGGCATATGCCACTTCCATCGCAGGAACAACACCCGCTGTTTCAAAGGCATAATCAACGCCGCCATTTGTGTAGGCCTTCACTTGTTCGACTATATCTGCGTCTTTTGAATTAAAGACGGCTGTTGCCCCCAATTCCTTTGCCTGCTGCAGTTTCTTCTCATTAATATCGATGGCGATTACTTCTCTGGCACCTGCTGCGATAGCCCCGAGCAGTGCACTTAAACCAATTCCACCTAAACCGACGACTGCTACTGTTTTCCCAAGCTGGACTTTTGCTGTATTTACGACAGCCCCTACGCCTGTAATAACAGCGCAACCAAAGAGCGCCAGTTTTTCAAACGGCAAATCCTCTTCCACTTTTACGAGGGAATTTTGCGATACGACTGCATACTCAGAAAAGGCAGATACCCCAACGTGATGACCGATCTTTTCAGTTCCTGCATGTATACGAACTCCGCCTCCAATTAAAGTTCCGTCGCCATTTGCCTTTGCCCCCGGTTCGCATAATGCCGGACGACCCTCTGCACAAGGTACGCAATGCCCGCAACTTGGCACAAATACGCAGATTACTTTATCTCCTTGCTTAAAGTTCACAACGCCAGGCCCTACTTCCTTCACGATACCGGCTGCTTCATGACCTAATGCCATTGGTAAAGGTCGTGGACGGCTACCGTTAATAACAGATAGATCCGAATGGCAAAGACTTGCCGCTTTAATCTGAATCAATACTTCGCCTTCTTGGGGTGCATCCAATTCTATTTCTTCAATATGAATTGGCTTACTTTCCGCATAAGGTTTTGTTACACCGGATGAGCGTAATATGGCAGAACGAATTTTCATGATGATGTCCTCCTTAAATTAGCTTAATACCAATAAATTTTAAATCTGACATCCCTTCAATTGCGTAACGTATTCCTTCCTTTCCAGTACCGCTCTCTTTTATCCCGCCATATGGCATATGGTCAAAGCGTCGTACCGAAGATTCATTAATCCATACGCCTCCAGTTTCCAGCTCATCGGCGAACTTAAGTGCACGATTAATATCCGAAGTAAATACACCCGCCTGTAATCCGTACTCCGAATCATTTGCAGCGGCCAGCACTTCATCCTCCTCAGTAAACGGTATGAGCGCAACCATCGGGGCAAACACTTCCATACAAACGACCTGCATCGACTTTGTGACATTTTCCAAAATTGTTGGCTCGAGCAATGTACCGATTCTCTTTCCACCCGTACGAATTGTTGCCCCTTGCGATACAGCTTCTTCAATCCAGCTTGCTGCGCGGATTGCCGCTTCTTCTGTAATCATAGGTCCGAGCTGTGTTTGTTCTTCAGCAGGATCTCCTATTACTAGCGCTTCCACTTTTTCCTGCAGCAATTGGGCAAACTGGTCATAAACAGATTGCTCAACATATATACGCTGAGCGGAAACACATGCCTGACCGGCAAATGTAAAACCAGACATCGTAATAGTAGAAGCCGCGTATTCTAAATTTGCATCCGCAAAAATAATGTTCGGTGCATTGGAACCGAGCTCAAGCGTTACCGGCTTTTTCCCGGCAAGTTCATGAATATGCCAGCCTACTTTTCCGCTCCCTGTAAAGGTTACCTTTTTAACGTAAGGATGCTTCACCAATGGTTCTACTAATTCCGTGCCAGGGCCTTGAAGTATATTTAGTACTCCCTTTGGCAATCCCGCATCCTGCAATAACTCATACAGCAAAATGGAAGACAGCGGTGTTTTCTCTGCCGGTTTCAAAATGACTGTATTTCCAACCGCAATGGCTGGAGCAATTTTATGCAAAGCTAAGTTTAACGGAAAATTAAATGGTGTAATGGCAGCAATAACTCCTAAAGGGACACGTTTTGCGATACCAATTTGATGCTCCCCGCCAATTGCACTGTCCATTGGAATTTGATCTCCTGCCAACCGCTTTGCTTCTTCACTTGCAAACAGCAGCACTTGAATAGCTCGTGCTACTTCACCTCGTGCTTCATTTATCGGTTTACCCGCTTCCAAAGAAATCGTTTTCGCAAACTGCTCGCTCCGCTCTTCAAGTAACAATGACGCTTTCCGTAAGATGCGGCTGCGTTCATGTGCAGGCATTTTGCGCATCGTTGTGTTAAATGTATGCTGAGCGACTTCGATTGCTTCATGTACATCTTCAATTGATGCACAAGCAATTGTTGCGATAGTCTCCTGATTATAAGGATTCAAAACATCCATAGTCTTTTCTTCTTGAAGACGGTGCTCTCCATTGAGTACAGATCCTATTTTTTGCATATTCTTCCCTCCGTTATGACAATGACACCCTAAGTAAGGCTTACTTAGGGTGCAATTTATTATTCGTAATAGCCTTCTGTCGATTTGATAAAGGATTTAAATTGATTGGAATCATGTCCGAACCAAATTTCCGAATCATTACGTGTAGCAAACTCTCGAATTCTTTCAACAGTAGAGTTATAGCCTACTGAATCATACAAAATTCCTGGTGGTTTAACTGGTGGACCGTAGCTCTCTGCTGTGTATAGTGCATCTGAAGCAAGTAAAACATTTCCGTAACCCGGAAGTTCAATGTGCAAGCCAAGCATACCGTAAGCATGCCCTGGACCAAAGTTCAAAATTTTAATGCCCTCTACTAGAGGCACTTCTTTCTCATGTGGTTTAATCGTACGCCAGCGCAGTTCTTTTTGAATCCAGGCCATGACATCGCCCCATATATAGGCGCCCATATTTCGCGTCATCGCAAATGTTTTCATTACATTCGACAATTCCGTGTCATGAACAATGATTTCTGCATTTGTGAATAATTCCAGGCAGCCTGCATGGTCTAAATGCAAGTGTGAGGCAATGACATATTTGATGTCTTCCGGACGAACCTTTAACTGTTCAAGACGGTTGATCAAATAACATTCTTCACTTTGGAAAGCAGGGAAAAGCTGCTGAACCCCTTCCGGCCAGCGCCCATCATCTCCCATTCCTTCCGGGTTACAGCCTGTATCAAATAAAATTTTTCCTTCTGGGTGGTCAATCAGTACTGCATAAACGGGAAACTCGACAAACTCGGCTGGCGGATTCGGATTATTGATGCTTGCTGGATTGTGCATGGCAATCATATAGTTCTTATCCATTTTCATTGTCCCTGTATCAAGCACGTATACTTTTTTATTACACATCGTAATTCCTCCCATAATGTTTTTATTTTTTTACAAGACTTCTACTACTTACAGCATTGCAAGCGAAAATCCACCGTCACCACCTTTCAAAGGTTTATATTTTTAAGTCGGAATAATTGTGGCACGTGTAACCGTACGTTTTGCGGATTCATCCAACGCTTTTTTAATCTCTTCAAAACTAAAGCTAGCATCCAGTAATGTTTCAAACGGGTAACGGTCAATATTGCGCTCCAGGAAGTCGAGAGCCTTTTTTAGATACCACGGGTTATAGCGCAGTACCGGAATAATTTGAATTGCTTTCCGCGTTAAATAACCAGGATCAAATGCGACCGTTTGTCCAGGTGAAATATTGCCGATTACAATGTAACGGCCGCCTGCACGAATATACTCCACACCTTCAGCAAAAGCCTGAGGAACCCCTGCTACTTCAAGGGCAACATCCACACCGCGATTTCCCGTAAGATGCATAATTTGGGCAACGCGTTGTTCAACAGTAGGAAAATCCGACATTAATATCACTTCATCTGCTCCAAATGCCTTTGCCTGATCTAAACGGCTTTCAACACCATCTACGACGATAACCTTCAACTGTTTTTCTTTTGCGATAGCAATCGCATTTAAACCAAGTCCGCCAGCACCTTGAATGAGAATCGTTTCACCAGAGACAACATTTCCTTGCTCCAGTCCAAAATACACTTGGGATAAAGCACAGTTGGCACTTGCTGCTACACTGTTTGATATATTATCTGGTACTTTATAAAAATACTGATCGGAATGAATATAATAATGCGTACCGAATGTCCCATGGAAATGCGGTGCTTCCTCTGTCGGTAAACGCCAATACTTATAGGCATTTTCACATAAGTTAAATTGTCCATGCTGACAAGGCGAGCATTTTCGGCAAGTCAAAAAGTAAGCACTTACAATTCGATCCCCGACTTTTACAGGAGTACCCGCGAAATCCGTTTCGACCCCTTCACCTAACGCATGGATTTCGCCGATCATTTCATGCCCTAAAGCACCGCTGCGAATGACCGGATGATGCCCTTTCCATATATGCAGTTCGGAACCGCATATATTCGTTTGAATGATTTTTACAATTACCGCTCCTGGTGCCGGCTCCACCAATGGATACTCCTTAAAAACGAGTTCCAGCGGGGATGTCATTTCGGCAACTTTTCCCTTCGTCTCACACATGCGCTCACTCACCCTTCATTTTTCTGAAAATTGAATTGCTGGCTACACAATCGAAATATGCTGTACGGGATGTAATGTACGGATTAACTGTTGTACTTGAATCGTTTCTAAATGCAATAAATCATGGATAATTTTTTCTTTATGCGCCTCTTCTAAAGGCACTAAACTGTTGAACTTATTAATAAAGTCTTGCTCGGTTAATGCATTTTCCGGATCTCCTTTAGGAAATCTGCTTTGCACAACGTCACTTGAACCATCCTGCCAATGAATTTGGATTTTTGCACCCCATTCTTGCGGGTATTGACTGTTAATCTCTTCATCTACAGACACGACCAGCTTTTCCATCAGCTTTCGAATACCCGGATCCTGCAATGTATCTGCATTAAAGGCATCAAATCCGCCTTCTCCGGTCAATAATGCCAAAGCAACGCAAAACTGCATACTGAATTTCGCAGCATAAATTGTTTGTGGATTTTTTGCATCGGTAATATCCAGCGCCACCTGATATGCTCCCACTTCGACTGACTTTATAAATTCGATGCCATTCTTCTCTACTTTTTTATGCAGTTCAACCGCCAAGTCCATAGCGGCATGTGTATGACGGCAAGACGCATGGACTTTGAAGGCATTTTCGGTAATTTTATATTGCTGACCTAATTTTTCGGTCATACGTGTTACATCGTACTGCTCACTCATCGCTTCAAAAAAACCTCTGCGTCCTTCCAAAATGGCGCTTGCTCCAGTAAAACCTTGCTGTGCTAACATGGCACTTAAAATACCATTCATCGCTGCTTTACCAGGATGCAATTGCTTGCTCATGGCACCATCCTCGATAAATTCCCACAATCCCGCAGCTTGGGTACCGGCAGAACCAAATGCTTGGACAATTTGTTCTTTGGATAATCCTAATAACTTTGCCACTGCTGCTGCCGCGCCGAATGTACCGCAAGTTGCCGTATTATGAAAGTAGTAATAATGGGAAGGCGTCACCGTTTCTCCAACGCGAAATGCCACTTCATAACCAACAATAATAGCCTCAATCAATTGTTTACCGGATAAATTTTTCCATTCAGCTATTGCGATGGCTGCCGGCATAATAACAGTTGCCGCATGCACAATGGATGCTTTATGAATATCATCGAGCTCTATGACATGACTTGCACCACCATTAATGAACGCCGCATTTGTTATGCTCGTTTTCAATCCTGTTACTGCTGTTGCCTGCTTTTCTCCGCCAAGTACCTGTGCTACTTGTTCCATCATACGAACCGGTTCAGCTTCCTGACCTTTTAGTAAAGACGAATAATAGTCGACGATACATAGCTTTGTAAACTGCACAACATCCTGCGGTATATCGTCAAAACGCACATCCACAATATATTGTGCCAACTGCTCACTTAATGTCATGAACATAATCCCTCCCTAACAGTTCTTCATTATGCTCTCCCAACAATGGTGCAGGGGCGGTAGGTGTTAAATCACAGTTTGAAATCGTTAGCGGAATTCTTGTTGCGTACATTTCCTTATCGCGTATATGTGGCAGACGCACAATTAGTTTATTTTCTATTTGCTGCGGATCTACAAGTACATCTTTCATTGTTTTCACTTGGGCTACTGGTACCCCTCCAGCTTCCAGTGCTTGAATGAGTGCCTCACTTTTTTCTGCCTTTGTAATTTGTTCAATTTCCTTACTAAGCTGCAAACGGTTTTTAACACGTTCTTCATTTGTACGGTAGCTGGCATCTTCAATCCATTCACGTTTTTGCAATACTTCGCAAAGCTTTTCGAATAATTTATTGTTCGATATGCCAATCATGATGGCACCATCTGCAGTTTGAAATGCCCCATAAGGTGCAAATGCCCCATGATTGGAACCGAGTTTTTCGGGATTTTCACCTGTTAGCTTAGTCGAAAGCAAATGATAGTTCGCCCAAAATACCCCTGTCTCATACAAAGAGGTCGAAACAAGGCTGCCCACATCTGTTTTGTGGCGCTGTAAAATGGCAGATACAACACCAATTGCCCCCCACATAGCGCTTCCCTGATCAATTAAAGACACTGGAACCCTTGCTAAATCGGTACTTCCTGTAATACTCATAATGCCTGTTTCCGCTTGCATAATGGCATCATAGCCCGGATACGATTTCTTTGGACCGTTTTGGCCATATGCAGAGAGCGAACAATAGATTAGTTTGGGATTAATTTTCTTTACCGCTTCATAATCAATCCCTAGTTTTTGTGCTACACCTAACCGGTAATTTTCCACGAAGACATCTGCTGTTTTTATAAGTTCCATTAACTTTTCGCAGTCTGAATCCTCTTTCATGTTGAGGGTGACCGATTTTTTTTGCCTGTTAATATTCAAAAAATACACGCCGTCTTCCTGAAGTTTTGGCTCCATCTTTCTGGCCTCGTCACCGCTCAGCTTTTCTACTTTGATCACTTCTGCTCCTAAATCGGCTAAAATCATTGTTAATGTCGGTCCTGAAATATTTGTTGTCATATCAAGAACACGTATCCCTTGCAATGGTTTCAATTTCAGCCCTCCTTAAACTAAGCTGTAAGCGAAATTTGCCACATCCTTTAATTTTTCCTGAAGGATATTTGTTTTAACTTCCATCGCTTCAAACAACTCCACCACTTTTTCTGTTGCTACATTACCTGTAGCTCCAGGTGAAAACGGACAACCGCCAAGTCCAGCAATCGAACTATCAAACTTTTCAATTGCCGCATTTAATGCGGCCATTATATTTGCATAGGCAAAACCGTTTGTATCATGGAAATGAGCCACAAATGTCGTATCCGGGAAATCTCTTTTCAATGCGCTGAACCGTTCATACACGATGCGCGGATTTGCCTGTCCATTCGTATCACCAATTGAAATCTCGTCAGCTCCGTCATTTACAAATTGCGCTACGACCCGCTTTACTTGCTCATAGGAAATGGTCCCTTCATACGGACAACTAAAACACATCGACACATAGCCGCGAATAAATTTTTGCTGAGCTTTTGCATGCCGGAACATTTCGCTGCATTCCGCTAAAGATTCCTCAATGGAACGCTTAATATTTTTTTGGTTGAATGTCTCGCTTGCCCCGACGAATACCGCAATCTGCGGTACACCTGCTTCAATTGCACGTTCCAGCGCCTTCATATTTGGGGTTAAAGCGATATAATCAATCCCCAATTCATTGCAAAATGCTGTAATTTCCTGAGCATCAGCCATTTGCGGGACAATTTTCGGATGGACAAATGAAGCCGTTTCAATACGCTGAAAACCCGCTTCATATAGTTGCTTGATTAACTGTTTCTTTTCCTCTGTTGGTACAAAGCGCGATTCATTTTGTAAACCGTCGCGTGGACCTACTTCAATAATTTCAACTTGCTTTGGAAAGTGCATGATTTTCACCTCAATAAGATTTTGGAAGTTTTAATATATGTTCTCCGACGTATGATAAAATCAAGTTCGTTGAAATTGGAGCTACTTGATAAAGACGTGTCTCTTTAAATTTCCGTTCAATATCATATTCTGCCGCAAAGCCAAAGCCACCATATGTTTGCATCGCTACATTGGCTGCCTCCCATGATGCATCTGCTGCAAGTAACTTCGCCATATTGGCCTCTGCCCCGCATGCTTGCTGACAATCATAAAGTTCCGCAGCTTTTATGCGCATTAAGTCTGCCGCTTCAATATGAATATGCGCCTGGGCAATCGGAAATTGTATTCCTTGGTTTTGACCGATTGGACGATCAAAAACAACACGTTCTTTTGCATAATTCGTTGCCCGTTCAATAAACCAGCGGCCATCACCGATACATTCCGCAGCAATTAAAATCCGCTCGGCATTCATTCCGTCTAAAATATAGCGGAATCCTATTCCTTCCTCACCGATCAAATTTTCTACAGGCACCTTTAAATTGTCGATAAACAATTCCGTTGTCGCATGGTTCATCATTGTTTTAATTGGTCGTATTTCTAATCCATTTCCAACTGCTTCATTCAAATCAACAATTAGCACGGACAGGCCGTCACTCTTTTTAACACATTGGTCCTTCGGTGTTGTACGCACGAGTAAAATCATTAAATCCGAATGTTCTGCACGGGAAATGAATACCTTTTGACCATTCACGATATAATGGTCGCCTTCACGTTTCGCAAACGTTTTTAAGTTTGTCGTATCCGTACCAGTATTAGGTTCGGTCACCCCAAATGCTTGTAAACGAAGCGATCCATCCGCAATCTTCGGCAAATATTTTTCCTTTTGTGCCGGAGAACCATGCCGTAAAATCGTTCCCATCGTATACATTTGTGCATGACATGCACCCGCGTTCCCGCCTGAACGGTTAATCTCCTCTAAAATGACGGATGCTTCCAGTATTCCTAAACCGGAACCACCATACTGTTCAGGAATTAAAGCCCCTAAAAAGCCTGCCTGAGTAATAGCCTCCACAAATTCGGTCGGGTATCCGTCAATCTCATCAAGCTTCCGCCAATAATCACCATCAAAACGTTTGCAAACTGCTCTTACACCTTCACGAAGTTCTTCTAAAAATGCCAGATTCTCTGTTAACATCATATGAGATCCTCCTACCGTCCGATAAAATTAGGTTTTCTTTTTTCGTTGAAGGCTAAAATACCTTCCATTCGATCCTCAGAAGCGATAACCTCGTTGTACGTTTCTATTTCAATCCGGAATGCTTCAGATGCTTCCAATGAACTGATTTCTGCTACTTTTTTTACGCCCTGAACTCCTAAAGGTGCATTGCCTGCAATCTTTTTGGCTAACTCAATTGTGGTACTCATTACTTCTTCTGATTCGACAACTCGATTAAATAACCCTGCGTTCTGAGCTTCTTCTGCAGAAACAATCCGCCCTGTAAACAGCCATTCCTTTGCAATATGGAGCGGTACACGTTTTGGCAGTAACCGTGCTCCTCCTCCGCCCGGCATAATACCTCGAGTGACCTCGGTCAGCCCTACTTTTGCATTTTTACCGGCAACGATTAAGTCCGTATTCAAAGCAAGTTCAAACCCTCCTGCAAGCGTATAGCCATTGATCGCAGCTATGGTAGGTTGCCTGCAATTGGCTACTGCCTGGAACATTTGTTCAAATAAATGATGCTGTTCCGTCCATTCGGTCTCACTCATTCCTTTACGCTCTTTTAAATCCGCGCCTGAACAAAAGGCATCTTCAGTAGAGGAAGTTAAAATAACGACGCGTACCGGCTGCTCATTGAAAGACTGAAATACAGTTAACAGCTGCTTTGCCATTTCCGTGTTAAATGCATGTCGCATTTCCGGTCGGTTTAATGTAACAATCGCAATTTTCTCTTCATATTCATATGAAACTTGAATATATTCCATTCGTTCACTTCCCTTTCTGTGAGATTACTTGGTCGATCAAAGGCTTCATAATGTTTGGTGCAAAGTCCTTTTTATAAATCATCATCGTGCGCTTAAAGTGAATGACAATTTGCCCGTTCTGATTGTAGCCGGTCGTTTTCACTTCGATAATTCCTACATTATTTCGTTTAGCACTTTCTCTTTTCGATAAAATTTCTGTATAGGAGTAAATGGTATCCCCTTCGAAAACCGGGTGCGGGAGCCGTACTTCATCCCACCCAAGATTGGCCATTACATTCTGTGAAATATCTGAAACAGATTGCCCAGTTACGAGAGCAATTGTAAATGCGGAATTCACAATCGGCTTTTGGAACTCTGTCTGCTTTGCATAATGATGATCAAAATGAATTGGATTTGTATTTTGCGTCAGTTGAGTAAACCAGCTATTATCAGTCTGTGAAACTGTCCTGCCTAACGCATGTGCAATTTTATCGCCTACTTCAAAGTCTTCATAAAACCGTCCATGCCATCCAATTTGAATTTGTTGTTCCATGACAACTTCCCCCTTTAAAATTTGCATAGTCTTTCTGTATATTGTATATTGGATCCAAAATACAACACATAATGAGGTGTTTTTATGAAATTTGATCATGATTTAACTGCCGAAACATTGCCCTCGAAAATTTACCGGATCCTGCGCGAAGCGATTATAAAAGGTCAGCTGCAGCCAGGTGAACGCCTAGTACAGGATGAATTGGCGAAGACATTAAACGTTAGCAGAATGCCAATCCGAGAAGCTATAAAACAATTGGCTGCTGAAGGCTATGTTACAGTTGAGCCGCATAAAGGGGCTGTCGTTAAACAATTTACAATACACGAACTGGAAGAGATTTATTTTTTACGAGCAAAATTTGAACCGATGGCGGCTGCTGAAAGTTTGAAATTAATGTCACCACAACTAGTAATACAATTGCGTGAGCTAAACGAGAAAATGAAGAAAACGGATGATACAGATGAATATGTCCAACTTAATATTCAATTTCATCATCTGTTAATAAAAGATTGTCCTTGGGGGAAATTAAATAGCATTATTGAAAATTTGTGGACCGGTTTCCCTCAGCAAACACCACATCTTTTACCTAACCAGATTGCCACTTCCATTAATGAACACGATTTAATGGTGGAAGCTTTGGCTAACAATAATATTGAGCTTACATGCCAATTGCTCGAACAACATATTACACGTGCAAAATATGATGTTCTTAAAAACTTTATTCAATAAATTCTATTAATCTTAAAATATTGTATCCAATATCCTATTTTCTCGAATATAACAAAATATTCTCGTTTTGTAAAACAAATTACTAAATTTTCTGAAATGTTTTTTGCGCAGAAAAGAAAAAAAGTGTGTTGGAATTATTGATTCAACACACTTTTTAATTTATATTTAATTATTTTACAGTAATGACTTCTAGGCCACCCATATATGGACGTAACACTTCCGGAATAACAACAGAACCATCTTCTTGTTGGTAATTTTCCAGAATTGCTGCCACTGTACGACCAATTGCTAGACCTGAACCGTTTAACGTGTGAACGAATTCCGGTTTTGCACCTGCTTCACGACGGAAACGGATATTGGCACGACGCGCTTGGAAATCTTCGAAGTTTGAACATGAAGAAATTTCGCGGTACATGTTTTGAGCAGGAATCCATACTTCTAAATCGTACTTCTTCGCAGCTGTGAATCCTAAATCTGCTGTACACATTTTTAATTTACGGTATGGTAAACCTAAAAGCTGTAATACCTTTTCAGCATGACCAGTTAAAATTTCAAGTTGCTCATAAGATTCTTCCGGTTTAACGAAGCGCACTAATTCTACTTTATTGAACTGGTGCTGACGGATCAGTCCACGTGTATCACGACCAGCAGATCCTGCTTCTGAACGGAAATTAGCGCTGAATGCAGAGAAAGCTTGAGGAAGCATATCTGCTGATAAAATTTCATCACGGTAGTAGTTTGTTACCGGAACTTCCGCAGTTGGAATCAAGTAATAATCCATTTCATCTTCTTCACGAACTAATTTAAATACATCTTCTTCAAACTTCGGTAATTGGCCTGTACCTGTCAGTGAATCGCGGTTAACGATTTGCGGTGGCAGCATTTCTGTATAGCCATGCTGATCTGAATGAAGATCCATCATGAAGTTCAGTAAAGCACGCTCTAAACGTGCACCTAAACCTTTATAGAATAAGAAACGGCTTCCCGTAACTTTAGCTCCGCGCTCAAAGTCCACGATATCTAAATCTTTTGCAATATCCCAGTGTGCCTTCGTTTCAAAATCAAATGCCGGCACATCGCCCCAAGTGTATTCTTCCACGTTGTCATCTTCTTCTGTGCCAACAGGTACTGATTCATGCGGGATATTCGGCAAACGCATCATCATATTTTTAAATTCATCTTCAATTGCGTTTAACTCAGCATCCAATGCTTTAATTTCATCGCCTACTTCACGCATACGTGCAATCACTTCTGTTGCATCTTCTTTGTTGCGCTTCATTACAGAAATTTGTTCAGACACTTTATTGCGCTCTGCTTTCAATACTTCTGTTTTTGCGATTAACTCACGACGTTTTGTATCTAAGTTTTCAAAGTTATCCAGATTTCCTAAATCCTCATTACGTGTAAGAAGCATACGTTTTACTTCTTCAAAATTATCACGGACGCGTTTAATATCTAACATAATTTATTTTTCCTCCTCAAATTTATGAAATGATGATCCTGAGCACTTTAACGCGTTAATGTATTAGCGGAGTAAATACAAAAAAGCCCTCAATCCCTATGAAAGGGACGAGAGCTACCCGCGTTGCCACCCTAATTGAATAGAAAAATCTATTCCTCTTAACAATTAACGACTTTGGTAAGCCGGCTTCCACCTACTGTTATTTCGGAAAAAGCATCTCAAGGACGGATTCACAAGTGTTTTTATCAGCTTCCACCGACCGCTGACTCTCTAAAAAAAACGTGCTTGCTACTACTTCCTATCATCGAATTCATTTATAAATTTAACCATACTGTACTATAAAACCATATACATTTGCAAGTTCCGATGAAAACATTCACTAATTTTCTACATCATGCTATACTTTTCTGACGCTATTAATATTAGATAAAATTGAAATTTCATTAAGGTTACATAAGGAGGAAATGACGATGCTTTTCTTTCAACTTCATAAGGACCATACAATTCCGCTATATGAACAACTTTATATCGGCATAAAAAATGCAATTACTAACAACCAGCTGGCTGTTGGTGTACGTCTACCTTCCAAAAGAGAACTTGCCGAATTTTTCAATATAAGTCAAACAACCGTCGAGCTTGCGTATTCGCAACTGCTGGCGGAAGGCTATATTATGTCAAAACCGCGTGTCGGTTATTTTGTTGAAGAGATCGATTCATTACCTTACCGCCAAAGTGATATATCGAACAATGAAATTAAAAAAACAGCGGAAACGACGGAATATAAAATTGATTTCTCTTCTGCAAAAATTGATGAAGAAGCTTTTCCTTTTACAATTTGGAGAAAATACGCCAAAGACGTGCTTGATAAGCCATTCAAACATTTACTTCAGACAGGGGAACGCCAAGGTGAGCTTGCATTGCGTATTGAAATTGCGAACTATTTACATCAATCACGCGGAATCGAATGCCAGCCAGAGCAAATCGTCATTGGCTCCGGTACTGAGCAATTACTGCCTATGATTTTAAAAATTTTAGATGCTGATTCAAAGCTAGCTTTTGAAAATCCGGGTTATTCACCTATTCCCCGTCATCAGTTAGACCAGCTCGCAATTCCTATTTCTGTTGATACAGATGGAATTGTGGTGGAGCAATTACAGAAATCCAATGCAAATGTCGTTTACATAACACCTTCTCATCAATTCCCGACTGGTGCGGTTCTTTCAGCTAATCGACGGACACAATTATTAAATTGGGCAGCTAAAACACCGGATCGTTTTATAATTGAAGATGATTATGACAGTGAATTTCGCTATATTGGAAAACCAATTCCGGCACTTAGAGGCCTTGATGTAAATGACCGGGTCATTTATTTAAGCACCTTTACTAAATCATTGATGCCATCATTGCGTGTTGCTTTTTTCGTCCTGCCGCCAACACTCGTTCAACGCTATCAGGAGCACTTTAATTATTACTCTTCTACTGTTCCTCGGTTTGAACAGCATATTTTAGCGAATTTTATGAAGGATGGACACTTTGCTAAACATTTAAATCGGATGCGTAAAATTTACCGTAAAAAACACGATAAATGTATTGAAGTGCTATCAAATCATTACTCTCAAATAACAATATCCGGAGATGCTGCCGGTACAAACATTCTTGTTGCATTCCGTCATGAGAAATCTGAACGGGAACTACAACAGCTCGCGCGCAAGCATGGGATTCATATTTTACCGTTATCTAATTATTATTTAACTGAGCAGCATTACTCAAAAAGAACATTTCTATTAGGGTTTGGTAATTTGCAACTTCAAGATATTGAACCGAATATCCATCAGCTAATGGCAATTTGGGGGATTTCAAAAAGTTAATATAAAGGGAATTTTAAAGAGACGTTCCGTATAGGAACGCCTCTTTATGTTGAAATAATATTGATGCGATATTGTTCGACCCAATCATGTAATTGTATAAAATACGCGATGAGTTGTGGTCCCGCCATTAACTGACCAAACCAAGGTATTTGAAACGATTGACCGTTTGTAGCAAGCAGTCGTTCTAACTGCTCCTTCTCAAACAATTCATGAAGAACCGAGTGCTTCTCCCGTAAAATTTGCTCCAACCGATTGTGAACGAGTTCTGTATATTTAGGATGATACGTTTTCGGATAAGGGTTTTTCTTACGTTCCACAACTTCCTTCGGTAAAATATCCTGAAATGCCTTTCGTAAAATTCCCTTTTCCATTCCGCCGCTGTTTTTCATTTCCCAAGGAATATTCCAGACATATTCAATTATTGTATGATCGGCAAACGGTACACGGACTTCCATACTTGCACCCATCGTCATCCGGTCATTTCTTTCCAATAACGTCTGCATAAAGAACTGGTTATTTAAATAAAACAGCTGCTGGCGTTCCTGCTCTTCTTTTGTCCCTATAAATGACGGCATCCCCTTTACTGCCTCTTCATAAGTACTTTGCATAAACTGCGGTAACTGCAGGCGTTTTTGCCAATCTGATTTAAATAACTGTTCACGTTCCTTTGTAGAACGAAGCCACGGGAAAAGCGTTTCTTTTTTTCCTTCATAAAACCATGGATAACCACCAAAGACTTCGTCAGCACATTCACCTGATAGCGCCACAGTATGTTCTTTTTTCATTTCTTTACAGAATAAATAAAATGAGCTATCAATATCCGCCATACTCGGCATGTCTTTTAAACGCATTGCCTGTTCTAAACCATCTACTAATTCCTGTTGAGTCAGCGTCACTTGTCGGTGCTTTGTCTGAAACGCCTGTTGCATTTTTCCGATCCAGTATTCATCCTGTGACGTTTGAAACGAGTTTTTTGTGAAGTGAAAGTCATTTTCTTCAAATGCTACGGAATACGTCGCCAATGTTTTCTGTTCTTTTGCGAGTTGTTGGGCAGCAACTGCCGTTATGATACTTGAATCGAGTCCGCCTGATAGCATTGTACTTAGCGGCACATCGCTTATTAGTTGACGAATAATCGCATTTGTTACGAGTTCACGGACATTTTCAATCGTTTCTGCCTCTGAATGCTCATGTTGTTTACTTTCAATGTCCCAGTACTGCCAGCTTTTCCTGAAACCGCTCCCCACTATCATGGCGTATGCGGGCTTAACTTCCTTAATCCCTTTAAATATGGCATGCCCTACAATACGGGATGGGCCAAGACTGAATAATGCAGCAAGCCCTTCCGCATCAACTTCTGCCTTCACAGCAGGATGTGCCAGTATCCCTTTTATTTCAGAACTGAACAATAGCCCATCCGGAAGCTCATAGTAAAACAGCGGCTTTACCCCTAGCCGGTCCCGACATAAAAATAATGATTGCTCCTGTTCATTCCATACAGCAAAAGCAAATATTCCATTTAAGTACTCCATACAGCGCTCTTTCCATTCAACATAGGCCATTAAAATAACTTCTGTATCGGATGTTGTATAAAAGGAATGGCCCAAATTTTTAAGCTGTTCACGAAGCTCGTTTGCATTGTAAACTTCCCCATTATATACAATTGTCAATTCCCCGCGAGTCATCGGCTGATTACCTGTCACTAAATCAATAATTGCAAGCCGTTTATGGCCTAATAAAGCATGTTTGCTTATAAAGTATCCTTCACTATCCGGACCTCGGTGTAAAAGCGTCCTCGTCATTTTCTTTATCATTGATTCTTCATTTACTAAGTGAGTCGAGTAATCGATCCAACCTGATATTCCACACATGATTAATCCCTCCATGTATCAATGTATGTTTTGCATGGTTTATCGACAAATTGTCCCATTCGAAAAAATTCCTTTAGACGAAAAAAAAGCCATTCTACAAGTGTTTACTTATAGAATGACCCCTTCATTATTTAATTAAATTACTTGCAAATCCAAACACACCATTCCATAAATTACCGAAAAAGCTTCCGATACCTTGGAACATTAATGATATTTTCCCTGCACGTTCTACCGATTCTGTCGTTACAACATCTGCTACAATAGGATTGCCATCAATATAGCCGAAATCTACACCTTCTGTAGGAGCAAGTACTGCCTGTCCTACTACTTGGTCTTTCTCGATTCCTGCTTCAATTTCTTTCTTGTCCAATGTCAATGTCGGAACGTATGAGTCTTTTTCGCTTGTCTTAACCATTACAGAAACCGGCTCTTTCACACCGATTTTGACAGAGTCCTCTTTCCCTTTAGTAACAGGAATTGTTTTTTGCTCTTTAAATACATAGTTACCTGGAAGAAGTTCTACTTTTGAAAATTGACCAAATCCATAATCGAATAGTTTCGCTGTCGCATCAAAACGCGCTTTATAAGAGCCTACACCATTTGAATCCACTGCCTTCATAACAACAGCTATTAAACGTGTATCACCGCGTTTAGCTGTACCTGTAAACGTATGACCAGCAAAATCAGTTGTACCTGTTTTTAAACCGTCTACGCCTTCATATTCATATACAAGGCCTGGTAGCATGAAGTTCCAGTTGGACATACTAATTGCATCCGAAGTTCCTTCACGGAATACTTTCTTAGGTATTTTTGCTGTTTCTAACATGTCAGGATGATCTTTTAATAAGTTGTACGCTAATTTTGCTACAGAACGAGCAGGCATAACGTTTTCATCCTTTTCTCCAGTACCTTCTGGATGCATGCCTTGCAAATCAGCATTATTTAAACCTGTTACGTTTACAAACTTGTAATTTTCCAAGCCAAGTTCTTCTGCTTTTTTATCCATCAATTTCAGGAATTCTTTTTCTGTACCTGCAATTGTTTCAGCAATTGCAATTGTGGCAGCATTTGCAGAATAGATTGCCATTGCTTCATACAACTCTCTAATCGTATACGTACCATCAGCACGTAACGGTACATTACTCAATAAACGGTTTTGGGAAACCTTATATGTATACTCTGATACATTATATTGTTGATCCCATGAAATTGAGCCTTCTTCGATTGCATCAAGTAATAGATATTCTGTCATCATTTTCGTCATACTTGCAATACCTAAAGCTGTCTCTGCGTTTTGCTCATACAAAATTTTTCCTGTGTCTGCGTCAATTAAAATTGCTGCATCTACCGTTAACCCTAAATCCGTCGCTGCGTTTGTCTTAGCAGGTGTCATCGCCAGCATGCTAAGTATTAAAATCGGGATTAAGACAATGCTTAATACCGTTTGCTTTCTTACCTTCTTCACAAAGCTACCTCCAAATTTTTTTTCTTGTCTAACGTCATTTTATCATACATAAGTAGTTGTATGTGACCTTCTGTTAATAAAAAAACGTTACTATCTTCAATTTGACGATAGTAACGTTTGAAAGTTTCCTAGTAATTATTGTAAAGAGTAGTTTGGTGATTCTTTCGTGATTTGTACATCATGTGGATGTGATTCACGTAAGCCTGCACCCGACATTTTAATGAACTGTGATTTTTCACGTAAATGTTCTAAATCCGGTGCACCGCAGTAACCCATTCCGGCACGTACACCACCAACTAATTGGTGAATTGTATCTGCTAAAGGACCTTTGTATGGTAAACGTCCTTCAATTCCTTCTGGTACTAGCTTTTTCGCATCTTCTTGGAAGTAGCGGTCTTTAGAGCCTTTTTCCATTGCACCTAGTGAACCCATTCCACGGTACACTTTAAAGCGACGTCCTTGGAAAATTTCTGTTTCACCAGGAGATTCAGATGTTCCTGCTAATAATGAACCTAGCATTACAGTATGTCCACCTGCAGCTAAAGCTTTTACGATATCTCCTGAATACTTGATACCGCCATCAGCGATAATTGTTTTGCCTAATTCACGGGCAACTGATGCTGCATCGTAAACAGCTGTAATTTGTGGTACACCAACACCAGCTACAACACGAGTTGTACAAATAGAACCAGGACCGATTCCTACTTTTACAACATCGGCACCAGCTTCGAATAATGCACGTGTTCCTTCAGCTGTTGCAACATTCCCTGCAATAATATCCAAGTTCGGGTAAGCTGCACGAATGTCTTTAATTGTATTTAAAACGCCTTGAGAATGACCATGTGCTGTATCAATTACAACGATGTCCACTTGCGCTTCCACTAGCTTCGCAATACGCATCATTGTATCTTTAGAAACACCAACCGCTGCTCCTACTACTAAACGGCCGTGGCTGTCTTTTGCAGCATTTGGGAACTCAATTACTTTTTCGATATCTTTGATTGTGATTAAGCCAGTTAGTTTTCCTGCTTCATCAACAATCGGTAACTTTTCAATTTTATATTGCTGAAGGATTTTTTCAGCATCTTCTAAAGTTGTCCCTACAGGAGCAATGATTAAATCCTCTTTTGTCATTACATCATCAATTTTTAATGAGTAATCTGAAATGAAGCGTAAATCACGGTTTGTAATAATACCAACTAACTTCTGATCTTCCATGTTATTTACAATAGGGACACCTGAAATGCGGTACTTGCCCATTAAATGCTCTGCATCGAAAACTTGATGTTCTGGTGTTAGGAAGAAAGGATTTGTAATAACGCCGTTTTCAGAACGTTTTACTTTCTCGACTTCTTCTGCTTGTTCATCAATACTCATATTTTTATGAATAATACCAATTCCACCTTGTCGAGCCATTGCAATTGCCATTTTCGATTCGGTTACAGTATCCATACCTGCAGAGATCAACGGAATGTTTAACTTAATGCTGTCAGTTAGATTTACAGACAAATTAACATCTTTCGGTAACACCTCAGAGTGTCCTGGTACTAATAGTACATCATCAAATGTTAAACCTTCTTTAGCAAATTTTGTTTCCCACATTGTTAAGAATGCCTCCTATTTATAAAAGAATATTATTGTAAGGTTACCTCCGAGGGACATCACTGTCAAGATTCTTTAAAAAATAAAATAATTCGGAATATTATATTATTTGTAGTTTTCTTCTTGAGGTGGGAAAATAAGTATTTTATAACAAAAAACCCACTGATTTCTCAGTGGGTTTTACATGTGCGAAGCGACGTCCTACTCTCACAGGGGGAAGCCCCCAACTACCATCGGCGCTAAAGAGCTTAACTTCCGTGTTCGGTATGGGAACGGGTGTGACCTCTTTGCCATCATCACTTCACTATTATCGGC